>JAQWJE010000042.1 GCA_029248525.1 Candidatus Binatia bacterium | reverse complement strand
GCACCGAGCGACAAAGGCGATGATCGAAGATCATCCAGAATCGCAGTCGATGGGGGACCGTCAGTACATATTGACGCATCGGCAATCCCCCCAGGACCCGGTCGACGAGATCGGCCGACCGTTCGTTCATGCGCCGTCCAGTGCAGCTCGGACACACAGCGCGGCCTTTGCACGAAAACGCAACCAGATGCTCGGCCGCACAACCGTCACAGCGAAAGCGGGCAAAGCCCCGGGCCAGAAATCCGCAGGTCAGAAACTCGCGCAGCTCACGCTCCAGAAAGGCGGGCAGCGGTGCACCGCCGCCTCGAGCCGCGAACTCATGCAAGAAGGTCTCCAGATGCTTGCGCACCACGCGATGCAGTACACCTACATCCGGTTTGCGAGAGCGGTAGGAGAATTCCGTCGCTGTCGCCATACCCACGCTGGGAGCGAAATCCATGCCGACCGACGACCCAGAGAATCCTAGCGAGATGGGACCGCCAAGAATGCTCAGGCTGCTGCTCAAAACAATCCGTTGCGGCGAGTTAACGAAGCGATTCTGCATGGCCGCGGTAGGCACGCCTCCCCAAAATCGAGATCCGCACCCCGATAGAGACGTTGGCAAAGTGATTTGCCACAATTCTACCACCCTGGCCTCTAGGAGCTCTTCTGGCCGAAGGCCTAAAACGAGAAAAGCCCCCGACAAGTCGGAGGCTTTTCCAAGTGGGCCGCGGCGGGATCGAACCGCCGACCCACTGATTAAGAGTCAGTTGCTCTACCAACTGAGCTAGCGGCCCACCCATTCCTTACGGAACGACGCCAGCGGATTCAACGGCCCGATCAAATCGTCTTCACGCCGGAGCGCCCTACTTGCTCGAGTCGATGACTTCGGCCGCTGTCCTTGCCGGCTCGTCCGGGGATACCGACTCGCCGAAAAGCATCTCGGGCGAGACAAGCTCCGGCCCCTCCCCCGGCCCCACGGGCGGCGAGAAGAACCCGAGAACGTAGCCACCTTTCGAATACCCCATCAGGGCGCGGAGCTCCGGGGCCAGATCGCGCGCGACCGAGGGCGGACAGGAGAGGTACTGGTTTTCCTCCTGCCGCAGCCAACTGGGGCAATAATGCAGGAGCACACCCAACCGACTCGTATCGCCTCGGTTGGCGCCCCCCCCATGCAAAACCGAGCCGTTGTAGAGAAGCACCGAACCGGGACGCATCACCGCCGCAAAGATCTCGCCCGGCTCGGGCTCGCGCGATGCCTCCCAAAGGTGGGAACCAGGCACAACCCGTGTTGCCCCATTATCCGCAGTGAACTCGTCGACCGCCCAGATCGTGCTGAACTGCGTTTCGATGGAGCGATTGAGATATTTACCCCAAACGCCACGGTCCCGATGCAGAGGTTGCGCCCCCTGCCCCGGTCCTATCTGGACCGCCTGCGTGAAATGAAGCTGATAGCCGTCGCAATAAGGCTTCAGGTAGAGGTCACAAGCGGCCAGAACGCGCGCGTCGAGAGCCAACCCGCGGCAGACGGCCGAGCGTGCCATCAAAGCACCGACCCTTCGTGTGGAAAATCCGCCAAATTCATCTCCGCCCGGGCGCGCGGCCTCCAGATAGGGCGTCAACTCCCGGCGCAATTCGCCCAGCGCCTCAGACGACCCTGCATCATCCAGAATCACGGCACCCGAAGTCTCGAGGACCTCGCTAATCGCTTCACTCGAGTCATTCACGGAAAGATGCAGCAAGCTCATGATAGCGGTCGCTCGCCTACTACTCGCTCGGGAAGTACGGCTCGCAAGGCACGTCTGTCAGAGCGTTGACCAGATTAGCCGCGCCGCCAAGGATCACGCCCGCGCTCGAGAGGTCGAAAGTGTCGGGACCAGCCGCGACTATTCCCCGCAATACACCAAGAAACTCCGATGTTTCTGCGGCCTGCAGAGGGCCGAGCAACGGGAAATCCGGCTCGGCTCTGTCCATCACGCGCAGGAGTTCCTGGGCGTCCCGGTAAGTCGCCAATGCTCCGTTGGAAAAAATCGGCGGTGCATCCGTCGCCAGCAGGTCCCGTAAAATCGCGTCTACAGCAGCACGCTGCTGAGCCAATTTGGGAAAGTCCACGATATCGATATCGTCCTTGACGCCGTGGTAACAGCCTGAATTGGCGTCCGTGAAAAAGAGAATCGGCACGCCACCTTGAGCAAAGGGTGCGTGATCGCTTCGCCCCTGCCCAAAGATCAGACTGAAACGAAGAGTGTCGAGCGTGGAAGCCTCGATCGCTCGTGCTGCAGCCGCTTCCAGCGGAGCGCCACCGGTTTCCGCGCCCACCAGAATCGTCGTTCTCGCCAGTTTCGGAGTCAGGTTGGCTCCCATAATATCGAGATTCACATAAGCCTTGACCTTATCGAGCGGCACGATCGGATTGGCCACGAAGTGTCGAGAGCCCCGCAGTCCATCTTCCTCCGCATCCCACAGCGCGAGGATGATCGTTCGACGAGGTCCCCCTGCCGGATCGCGAGCAATCTCACGCACGATATCGATCGCGATGGCCACCGCCGTCGCATTGTCCGTTGCGGCGTTGAAAATCAGATCCTCGTCGGTCGCATCCTGACAATTTTCTTTTTCGCAGTCGTTACCAACACCGTCATAGTGCGCTCCGATAATAATATACTCATCGGCAAGATCTGTACCGGGAATGATCGCCAGCAGGTTGGTCCCGCTATCGAACTCCTGCTCATAACGGGCCTCGCCGGTCGCCTCGGGTGCAATGGGATCGGCAAACCGATCGAGTTCCCGAACGAGAAACGTACGCGCCAAAGCTGCCCCTGTCGATTGGTTGTCACGCCCGAGCATTTCGTCGGTGGACAGGTCTTCCACGATCTCTCGAACGCTGATCTCCTGTGTGCTCGAACTGCACGCGGCTACCAAAAGGCATACCGCCACCAACCAACCAGTCTGCTTGTTTACGATCTGCATTCCGTACCTCCCGAGTCACCAAGTCAGTCGACACAATCACTCCCCTCGCAGTAGAGCAATCAATTCGTTCGCCCCATGGGAAGTTGCCGTCCCTACCTCACCTAATTCACGTCGATCGAGACGCCTCCGGGGCCTCCGGGGGACGCCAGCCGGGCAGCTCCGGCAACCGCCAGAGCACAACGCCCCAGACCCCAAGGCACGCAAACCCTCCTGCCACGACCGAGAAGGTCGCTGTAGTCAATGAGGCGAGAAAGCCCGACTCGGCATCACCAAGCTCGTTGGAGGCGCCGATAAAGATGAAGTTCACGGCATTGACCCGCCCGCGTAATGCATCGGGGGTTGAGAGCTGGAGAATCACCGTACGAGCCGTGACGCTGACCTGATCCGCCATGCCCGCGACCACAAAAGCAGCAATCGAAAGAGGCAACGACCGCGAAAGGCCGAACACGATTGTAGCAACGCCGAATAGAAACACTGCGACAAGAAGTGCGGCTCCCGGCCGTGCAAAGGGTCGCGCGGTCATCAGAAACAAGGCCGTCGAAAAAGCGCCGACCGCCATAGCCGCGCGCAAGAGGCCGTAGCCTTCCGGACCCACTTGCAGGATCTCCTCGGCATAGACGGGCAGGAGAGCCGTCGCACCGGCGAAGATCACGGCAAACATATCGAGCGTAATCGAGCCGAGAATCGGCTGGTGGTGGCGAACAAAGCGGACACCCTCCCGCATGGCGGCCCAGGAAACCTCGCTGCGTTCGCCGACAACCGGAGGCGAACGCAAGAATGAAAGGGCGCCGATCGCGACCAAATAGCAGCCTGTGGCCAAAGCGTAAGGCCCCACGAAACCGAGCCGCGCCACCAGAAAGCCCATCGCTACCGGTCCGGTAATGAGCGCCATCTGCAGCACGCAAGACTCCAGGACGGCCGCGTTCTGGAAAATCCCATGGGGCACCAGATTAGGCAGGAGCGCGCTTCCTGCCGGGCGCGAAACACCGACGACAATCGCCAGAAAAAAGGCTACCAGCAACAGGGCCATCACGGAATCCGAGTGATACCAGGCCACCCAAGTCAGTGTTGCACAGCCCAAGGCGCCAGCTAAGGCTGCGGCGATAAGCAGACGACGGCGGTCCATACGGTCGGCCACCACACCCGCAAGCAGCGAAACCGGAATCACCGGCAGAAATTCGACCAGACCGAGAAAGCCGAGCACCGCATAAGAGTCGGTGACGACAAACAAATGATAGGAGAGCATCGCGGCGATCAGCGCACGCCCGAATACTGTCGCGAATCGAGCCAGCAAAAAAAGCCGCACCGGCCCGATCGCCAGAACCTGCCTTGTTGGATGTAATGCTTTTGGGTGCTGGCTCACCCGCAGAGTTTACGGAGAACGAGGCCGACCGCAATACGCCCAATTGCGCGATCTGAGAATGATCCCCCAGTCCAGCCTGGAACGAAAGCCGGGTCACGACCCGGCGCGAATATTGCGGTTGGGCGTGTCCGTCGGCGAGGTCGTCGATCACATAGACCAGCAACGCAGCCGTTTCATGTCGTAGCCGGGACCAGATCCCAGAGGCCACGGGCATCGCCGCCGACAGAGCCACCCACATCCTTCTCGTCACTCCATACAATCGACCAACCGTGCGGATGGACATCGGCTAGTTTGCGGACGACACGCCGGCCCGCGGCGAAGCGAATCGCCATCAAATCGCATGAACCCGCGCCGTCCGGTTCCATCGACAGCATCCAGAAAGACCTTTTGCGGGCGGCGCGATCCAGGGCACCGAGAAACCGCTCCAATGCGTCTTTCGGAAACTGATAGAGAACGAGCGTGGCGAAGACGACCGGTATCGCATCCGAGGGACAGGCTTCGATCTCGCCTTCGATCACGTCTATGACGTCTGCGGCAACCACACGCGGGCGGTGCTCGCGCGCGATCTCCAGCGCTCGATCCAACCACCCGTACCGCTCGACATGCTCGGGGAAAATCAGCGCATGCAGCCAGCAAATCGCATCCTTGTCATCAATATCGATCGGGTTGGTGTCGATACCCATGCGACTGGACACCGGCACGCTGGCGCCCACATCGGGAAGAGGACCATCGGCGTCGGCATGAATGTGCACTGTGGAGTCTTGCGGCCCGGCGATTTGATTGCGGCCCGAGCGCATCTGATACTCGATCCGGTAGTGGTCCCAAAGCAGATTGAGACCGGCACTGGTGCCCACCTCGATCAGCGCCAGACTGCGGGCTTCCTCCTGCGCCAGAACCGCGAACGCCGGGCGTAGTGCCGCCGACCGGCGCACAGCGTTGGTCTGGGTGCGGCGCTCGGCGACCAGCACTTCCAGTTCCGCGCGATGCGCAAGACAAAAGTCGCGAAACTCGGGAAACGCGGGCTCCATCGGACGCTCGCTCCCGCTCAGGACCGGATAGTGTCGGCGCAACGAATGATCCGCTCCCTGCAGCAGAAGATATTGGACGCCGGCAAATAAATTATTCGGTGCCGGCTGGGCCGGACCGGTATGGGCAGCAATCTTCAAAAGGTCTGCATCGGTCGCCACGCCATAGCTCAACTCGGTGTAGAGCGGCGAGTGCATCGGAGGCGCCTCTACCCGACCCCAATAATGAAAATGCGTCGACAGGGTCGCTGGTGATCGATCAAAGATCGTCTGATCTCCCGGACGCATCGCACCACGGCGTTCTTCGCTCATGAAATATCAATTATCTCATCAGCATACATCCGTAAAACTTCCCGCAGGGACAAGATGATGCCGCATGAGCGTGCCATCTCGGCCAGCCGGAAATCATGACTGGAATCTTGCGGGAAACACCCATGCGGCAAATCGGTTCCCTTGCCGCTCTGATCGTGGCAATACAATCGGTTTCCATGAACGAGCCCTATGACGTGATGGCCCCGACCCACGATCGCGCCCGTCGTGACGCAGCGCTCGCAAAATTGCGCCGCGAGGATCCCGTGCATTGGGACGAGAAAAATGAGTGGTGGTTGATCACTCGCCATGCAGACCTTCGCGAAGTGTCGCGCGAGCCGGCGCGTTTTTCCTCGGAACCCAAGGGCGCATGGCATGCCTTCGAAGCGCACTTCTCGATGCAGGCCATGGATGGCGAGCCGCATCAGCGTCACCGAAGCCTCGTAAATAGTGCGTTCACACCGCGCATGGTTTCGGGTCTCGGCGAACGGGCACGCACCTTTGCCGACGATGCCATCGACGCGCTGGGCAACCGCGACCATGGAGAATTCGTTCGTGAACTGGCCGTGCCCGTACCCATGCGGATCATTGCCGAGATGCTGGGCGTGCGCGATGATCGCCTCGACGACTTCAGGCGCTGGACGGATGCAACGGTTGCCGTCGCGGGCGGCCCGATGACCCCGGAACAAACCGAGCAGACCTATGCTTGTTTGGGCGAGTTTCACGCATGGCTTGCCGAAGAGGTCGAACGCCGCCGAATCGAACCGGCCGACGACCTCATCAGTCGGCTGCTGGTCGCTGATGCGGCAGGCGAGATTCATTTCCGCGGGGAAGACAACCATGAGCGGCTCGCCTCGAGCGAGGTCACGGATTTCGCGATGTTCCTCCTGATCGCCGGCAACGAAACGACCCGGAATGCGATTTCGCAGGGGATGCTCACGCTCTTCGAGAACCCTGGCGAACGCGAGCGACTCCTCGAGAACCCTGATCTATGGCAGACCGCCGCCGGCGAAGTGCTTCGGTGGACCACCCCGGTGCGCGCCATGCGGCGGGTCGCGATGGAAGAGAGCGAATTAGGGGGCAAGACCATTCGGGAAGGAGACTCCGTCGTTCTGGTCTATGCTTCCGGCAACCGCGATGAAGAGGTCTTCACAGACCCTGACCAATTCCGCGTCGACAGGACCCCCAACGACTTCCTCTCGCTGGGATTCGGACCACATTATTGCCTCGGTGCGAATCTCGCGCAGTTGGAGATCCGCATTGTCCTTGAAAGGATCCTGCAACGCTTGCCGAAAATTCGCCTGGCGCAGGGGGCTTCGGCTCGTCAGACAAAAAGCGCTCTGATCGACGGCCTCGAAGAATTACCCGTCGAGTGGTGAGGCTGTCCGATTGAAACTGAGGGCACTTGCCCTGCTCGCCGTCGCCAGACTTCACCCCCGGCGGAGAGACCCCGGCACGACCCGCTCTCCGCAAAAAGGGCTTGATCTCCGACCTTCTTGAGAGTACGACTCTCAAGGAAATGAAGGCAAAACCCGGCACAAGAATCGGTTTTCTCGCGCTCGCGATTTCGGTCGGGATGTTCTTGATCTGGTTTATCATCAACGCCCGGGTCGGAGTGCCTGAGGACCGGACGCCTTTTGTCGCCGTCTGGGTCGTCGCTGTCATTCTGGGAATATCCGCCTTTGTGCGTGGGACTCGCTGGTACGGTGGAGTTGCCGCCGTTCTGGGGATTTTAATCGGCGTTTTTCTCCCCCTCACCATCGCCGTCAGCAAACAGGGCTTGGCGGCGGACGCGATTGCGGTAGGCGATCCCCTGCCGCAATTCGAAGCCATCGACGAGTTCGGCGAGAGTTTCAACTCGGAAAGCCTGCAGGGACAACTCGTCCTGATCAAGTTTTTCCGCGCCCATTGGTGACCTTATTGTGTCGCCGAGTTACGGCGACTCGAAACCCTTCGGCCAGAGTTTGATCGGCGCGGGATCCAGGTCCTGACCGTCAGTACCGACTCCGTCGAAGAATTGCAGAACGGACGAGACGCGCATGGTATTCAGGCAATCATGCTCTCCGACGGCGACCTGGAGGTCACCGATGCCTTCGGCCTGCGCAACACGCTATTCCATACAGCGCCTCCCGGGGACGAACACGAAGCCCTGCCCGTACCCGCCACTCTGCTGATAGACAGCGACGGCACAGTGGTGTGGATGGATATAGCCGAGAACTATCAGCGTCGCTCCGGCCCCGAAGTCGTCCTCGCCGCCATCGAAGAGCATCTCGGCTGACCCCGCGGCTCGCACTTGAGGGCGACGCGGTCCGGCTCGCCCAAAAACTGGCAAGAGCCGCCGTTGCTGGGTAGCGTCCCATCATGCCCAAGGTCTTTGTTCACGGTAATCCCGAATGCGCCGCTGTCTGGAACCCCTTGGTCGATGCGCTGGCCGAGCGTGGCATCACCGATACGGTGCGAGTATCTCCCCCCGGATTCGGTGCGCCCCTGCCCGAGGGCTTCGAACCAACCATGCAGGGATACCATCACTGGCTGGTCGGGGAGCTTGAAGCCCTCCGTGGTTCAGATGGCCCGATCGATCTGGTTGGCCACGACTGGGGCGCCGGTCATGTGGCCGGCATTGCCGCCGCCCGTCCGGACTTGATCCGCTCGTTCGCAATGGATTGCGGCGGATTGGTCCATCCCGACTACGTCTGGCATGACGCGGCACAGTCCTGGCAAACGCCTGAAGTCGGCGAACAGGTCGTCGAGGCAATTACCGGAGCCTCGCTGCCCGATCGAGTCGCGATCTTCGAGAGCTTCGGCATCACCGGGGCTACCGCGCAAGAGATGGCAGAGGCCGCCAATGCCGAGATGGGAGCTTGTATCCTGGCGCTCTACCGCAGTGCAGTGCCCCCGGCGATGGCCGAATTAGGCGAGCGCCTGCGAGCCGCACCCCCTCGACCGGCCCTGATCATCATCGCCGAGGACGACCTTTATGTTCCCGCAGATCTGGCCGCAGAAACTGCCGAGTCGCTCGGGGCCGATGTCCTTCGCCTCGCCGGCCAAGGCCATTGGTGGATGTTCAGTGCACCTCGGCCGGCGGCAGAAGCCTTGGCAGGCTTCTGGTCGGCGCTGGACTGAGTTTTTCATGCGCACCCTCGAATTGAACCAATTCGCCCGGCTGTTAATTTAAGCCTCGAGTTCATCACGATGATAAACCCCCGCCCGACCACACCACGGACTTCAACGAGCCTCCCCGACCGCATCGGACGGGACAGGGAATGGGAAACCCTTTGTTCCTGGCTGGAGGAGAGCGCCATGGGCCGCGGCGGCGTGGGAATCGTCTCGGGGGCCGCCGGGTCGGGCAAGAGTTTTCTCGCAGGACATCTGGAGCAAGAAGCACGTGCGCGAGGGTTCGCGACCGGTCGTGCTCGCTTCGAGGGTCGCGGACGATCAAGAATGCCCTGGCCCTGGCCGCAAATCCTCCGTGGCCTCGGGGGTACCGCAACCACCGAACTCGCGCGCGAGTTGCTGCGCGAGGGGCTCGAATCACCCCAAGACGACCGAGATGGATTTCTTGCGAGCTCGGGTATGGGAGCCGGACGACTGGTGATCCCGTTGGTCGACGCTCTGGATGCGAGGGCGGCCGAGAGCCCCCTGCTGCTCGTCTTTGACGATGCACAGGATTGCGACATCGCTTCGGCCGAGGTTCTGCGGTTGGTAGCCGAATCGCTTGCCTCCCTGCCCTGCTTGATTCTGGTGATGTTGCGGGACGACGACGCTGCGACTGTCGGTCCCGAAACAGACTCGGCGCTCGAGGCTTTCCACGAACCGGCGGAACACCGGGTCCTGGAGCTACTGCCGCTCAGTGCTGCCGAGACCGCCTCGATCCTGGGGGAGGAGATCTGCATCGCCCTCGGCGGCAAACAAAACGCCAACGAACTGACCCGCGGCAGCCCACTGCTGGCATCCGCAGTTCGGCAGGCCGCCATGCCGGCCTCATCGCTGACATCCACGCTGTCCACGCCCGAGCGAGCCCTCGGCGCGATCGCTGCGCACCGGCGGGCGGAGCTTTCCCCCTCACAGGACCGATTGGTATCCGCACTCACGATTCGACCTCAGGGTAGCGATGCCACGCTGCTGGCAAAGATTCTCGAATGTGAGCTCGGCGATCTGGAGACAGTCGGAGAAAGCCCCAGCCTGAAAGGGCTGGTCGAAGTTGAGAGCGGGCGCGGAAGCCTCCGCTATCGGATCATGACCGAAAGCATGCGCGAGGCTCTGGGGGCCGGAATCTCCCCGCACGACCGACGCGACCTGCACGCCATGTTTGCGCAAGCCCTGATTGAGAGAAACAGGCAGGGCATAGCGGTCGGGGCCAGTGAGGTCGCCGATCATGCCCTCCAGGCCAGACCGGCTTTCCCGCCGGCGGATGCCGCCGAGTGGACGTGTCGGGCGGCCCGCGAAGCAAATACCGCCGAGGCTTTCGAAAGTGCTGCTGCCCTGGTGGTCGATGGTTTGCACATCCTGTCGCTTGAGGACGGTCAGGGACTGTCGGACCTTCGCCGGAAGCTCCTCCTCGAGGGGGTCGCGGCCAACTGCGCTCGCGAGCCACAGACCGCCCGAGAATACCTCCGTGAGTTGCGACAAATCGCCGAACGCCTCGAACCCGACGCGCGCCGCTGCCTCGCCGAGGAGGCTATCGATGCCTCCAACATCACCGTTCAGGACCTCGCGCTGCTCGAGGATATGCGCCAGCTTCTGCAACTCGCTCTCGGGGGACTCTTGCCAAACGACCCCGCGCGAGTCGGCCTGATCGCCCGCGAAGCCGCCGTGTTGAATCGGATTCCGGGCCCCGCGGCCAAGCTGGCATGCGAAACCCTTTCCGAAGAAGCTCTGCTTGCGAGCGCCGCATCGGAGGCAAGCCCCAAGCTTCGCGCGATTGCCACCGCCACCCACCTGCTCTGCAACCACCATGCGCACGGGCCGGAATCCCGCCTCGATATGGCACGGGGTCTGTCCGCATATATAAGCGAGGCGCAACAACCCGACTTTCACCTGATTGCCAACTGCACCATGGTCATCGACGGACTGGCTGCGGGCCATGTCGGCGAAGCCGATGACGCAATCGATCGAATCTCCCGCGAAGCCGCATCGGCAACACACCACCCGGTCTCCTGGTACCCCTTTCACCTCCGCGCGATGCGGGCAGGCATGCAGGCGGACTTCAAGGCCGCCCGAAGATGGCTCGAGGTTGGTATCGAGAATACATCACCCGCCACGTATGTGGACGCCGCAACGTCAGCCTGGCTTCTGCTGACGCAGCTATCGAGGATGTGTGGTGTTTCGATCTTTCACGTCCCGATCCTGCCCTACCTCGAGCTCCCGGCACTTCCGAAAGAATTCGAAGGTGCCGATTTCCAGATTGCTCCACCGGCCCCGAGCGGACATCCGCTCTGCGAGCCATGGGGCGAAGTCGTCATCGAGCTGGCCGAAGCTTCTCGACACACCACAAGTCACGGACGCAACAGTCGCGCCCCGATCGGCGCCAGCCCGGACCTCACGGCACACTGGCGGGTGGGCTATGCAGGAGTCATGGCCCGGCTGCTCAACGACCGCGATGGCGCTCGCGCCATCGTCGAAGATCTGGCGCAACAGCGGTTTGGCGAAATTCCCCACGACGCGCAATGGCTGGCCTCCATTTGCCACGCCGCGCAAACCTGCAGCGAAGTCGAAAGCAAAAAGGCCGCTGGTCCCACACTCGAAATCCTGCGCCCCTTTGCCGACAGAAACGCCTTGACCGCGATGGGACTGGTCTTCGCGGGTCCCGTCGCCAGTTTCGCCGCACCGCTCGCACAGATGATCGACGACCACCAAAGTGCCGAGACGCTGGGCAAGACAGCGATTGCCGCCAGCGATCAGGTCGGAGCCGTTTTCTTCGGAGCCAAGTCCAGACTCGATCGAGCGTCATTTCTTCTCGAAGCGGGACCGGCCTCGGACCGAGACGAAGCCCGAACCCTCGTGGACGCATCTCGGTCCACCATCGACAGGTTCGGGCTTGAGGGACTGCGAACACGGCTCGATGCGGTCGAGCAGAAACTGGACGTCGGCCCTACCGCAGCAGCAACCTCTGCGGCCCCCGAGCCGGCAACGCCTCCCGAGTTGCCGACGAATGCCCCGGAAGCGCGCGCGACCGAGGCGATCTTCGTGCAAGAGGGCGATACATGGAGATTGGGTTGGGAAGGCCTGGAGATGCGCCTGCGACAGCAACGCGGACTTGAGTTCATTGCCCTCCTGCTCGAGCGACCCCATGAAGAGATCCATGCTCGCATGCTGATGAGCCCCGGGGCGCCGCCAGCAACCGACGCCGCCACTCGCGCCGATCTGGCCAGCGGTGACCTCGGGATTGCCGACGATAGCGGACTCGAAATCCTCGACGAGCAGGCGCTGCAATCCTTCCGGAGCCGCTTCGAGCAGGCCCGAGCCGAACTTGAAGAGGCTCAAGCCAACAACGACCTCGGGCGCGTCGAGACGCTCCAGCGCGAAATCGATTTCCTCGCGCAGGAACTCTCGAGTGCCACCGGATTGCAGGGAAGAAAACGACGCACGGGCTCGGACAACGAACGTGCTCGCATCGCCGTCCGCAAGCGCGTGAAGGCGTCTCTCGACAGAATCCGGCGCGATCTACCGGGCCTGCATGCCCACCTCTCGGCCTCGCTGCGGACCGGATCCATATGCCGATACGCACCCGAAAGCCCGGTGAGTTGGCAGACCGCCGCCTGAGGATGAACCCAGCGGCATTATCGACCACTCCTCATTGGCCGTCGCTCCTCGATACCGTCGATGGGATCGAGGCCCCCGTTGCATCTGCAGGGGAAACGAGAAGGGCAAATAAAAAGGGCGAACGACGGGGCTTGAACCCGCGACCCCCGGAATCACAATCCAGTGCTCTACCGACTGAGCTACGTCCGCCACGACGCGCAAAATGCGCCGTCCGACTCTACTAACAACCCCATGGGCGCGGTTCCAGTGGTCCCGTGCCTGCGTCGTTTTTGCCAGTTTCAGGCAACGAGCTGCGCGAGCAGAGCTGCCATGGCGTTGGCCCGGTGGGAGACCGCCGCCTTCTCCTCGCGAGCCACCTCAGCCAGAATGCGACCGCCCAATGGTGTTGCGGCAAAGACGGGGTCGTATCCGAAGCCGCCCGCTCCAGCGGCCGCAAGGGCGATCTCGCCCTCCAGCGTGCCGTCGGCCATAACTTCGCGACCGTCCGGGTGGGCGAGCACCAAAGTGCATCGAAAACGCGCCGCACGGTCGGAGAGTCCGACCATTTCGGAAAGCAGGTGCTCGTAGCGTTTCTGGTCATCGAGCCCGGCTCCACCATAACGCGCCGAATAGATTCCCGGACGACCGTCCAACGCATCGACCTCCAGACCGGAATCATCCGCCAGTGCCCAACCGTCCACATGACCGGCGATCGCACGCGCCTTGAGTTGTGCATTGGCCAGGTAGGTGTCGCCATCCTCCACGACCATCGGCGAGTCCTCCGGTTGGGAAACCAGAACCAACTTTTCCTCCGCCAGAACGCAAAGCTCGCGCAGCTTGCCCGCGTTGCGTGAGGCGAGAGCCACCGGTCCGTCGATCCGCATCCTTCTAGCGACTCGCAGGGCGCGCGCGTTTGCGAATCGCGGCGTCCTGAATCTTTTTGATCGCTTCGATCGAGTTCCAGGCCGCGTCCACCATGCGGTTCAACTCGCGACGCGTAAAGGTGCGCCCCTCGGCCGTGCCCTGCACTTCGACGATGCCACCCGAACCCGTCATGACGAAGTTGGCATCCACTTCTGCGCGGCTGTCCTCACCGTAAGCCAGGTCGACCAACAACTGCCCATCGACCAGGCCGACACTGATCGCGCCAACAGGTTCCCGCAGCGGAGATTTCGCCAAGGTGCCATCTTTGACGAGACGGTTCAGAGCACGTGCCACCGCAACATAGGCTCCATTGATCGCGGCCGTCCGGGTACCACCGTCGGCCTGGATCACGTCGCAATCAATCGTGAGGGTCCGCTCGCCCAGCAGATCCAGATCTACGACCGCGCGCAAACTCCGTCCGATCAGGCGTTGGATCTCGTGAGTACGCCCCTTGATCTTGCCCTTCTGGGACTCTCGATCATTGCGGCTATGCGTGGCCCGCGGGAGCATCGCGTACTCGGCAGTCATCCAGCCCGTCCCTTTTCCGTCCAGAAACCGGGGCACGCCCTCTTCCAGACTCACAGCGCAGAGCACCTTGGTCTGACCGCAGGAAATCAGACATGAGCCCTCCGCATGGTCCAGATAATCGGGCTCGATAACGATTTTCCGTGCTATCAGGGGATCTCGCCCGTCGACTCGGGGTTTTCTTTTGCCTTTGGCTGGCTTGGATGATGACATTCCCCCGCGATTAACAACTCACATAAGCTTGAGCAATTTAGAGGGCGACAAATTCATGTCACTTGCGCTAAGGTTCTGGGCAGGAACAAGCGAATACCTACACCAGGACCCTGCACGACCTCGATTTATGGCGATCTTCAAAGAAAGTCCCGGATTTGCGAATGATACTGTCGCGACGGTTCCCGTCGGTCGCCCGCCTGCGCCTGCGTCTGCTGCGGCCGCACCGGAGCTACCCGGGCGGCTGATCGGCGAGCACGCCCTCGTGTCCCGAGTCCACGGGTTGATCAGCCGGGTCGCACGGACCGACGCCACCTGTCTCATTCTCGGCGAGAGCGGCACGGGCAAGGAACTCGCGGCGCGAAGCATCCATAACCAGAGCCTGCGCGCCGACAAGCCTTTCATCCCGGTGAACTGCGGCGCGATCCCGGCCGAACTTCTCGAGTCCGAAATGTTCGGGCACGTAAAAGGCTCGTTCACCGGCGCGATCGGCACACGAGAAGGCATGTTCCAACTTGCGCACGGCGGAACGATCTTCCTCGATGAGATCGCGGAGATGAGTCCGGTCCTGCAGGTCAAACTACTGCGCGTCCTGCAAGACAGAGAAATTCGACCCGTTGGAGCCGATCAGGCCCGGCAGGTAGACGTGCGCGTCGTCGCGGCCACGAACAAGGATCTGCAGCGACAAGTTGAGAGAGGCCTCTTTCGTGAGGACCTCTACTATCGCCTCGAGGTCATTCCCATCGACTTGCCTCCCCTGCGGGAGCGACGCTCGGACGTACCGCTTCTCGTCAATTATTTCCTCGACCGTCATAACGCGAAGAAGAACGGCGCCAGCACGACCATCACCGAAGAAGCCATGATCTATCTTTGGGAGTATGACTGGCCGGGCAACGTTCGCGAGTTGGAGAATATGGTCGAGAGGTTGGTGATTCTCTCGGACGACGGCGAGATCAAAGTCGACGAATTGCCCAAGAACGTCCGGGCTTTCATTTCCGAGAAGAAACTTCCGCGCCCGGTCATGGGCGACGAGGGCATCGACCTCGCGCAGGCGGTGGAGGAGTTCGAGAACGGACTGATCGAAGACGCCTTGCGGCGGACCAAGGGCAACAAACAAGCTGCCGCGCGGCTTTTGCGGCTCAAACGAACGACTTTGGTCGCCAAGCTGCGGCGACGCAAACTGGCAACCGCCGATGGCCATCAACCATCCGTGCTCGAGGACGGCTCCGGCGAGGATCTCGAAAGGGACTTGGGCGATCAATAGCGCCAGTTTTCAGCAAGAGAGAGATAGGTAATGACGATGGCTTCTTCTGGTAAAATTCTGGTGGTCGATGATGACGACGACAGCCGGACCCTGCTCTCTCATCTATTGAAACGGGAAGGCTATGAAGTCATCACCGCTATCGACGGACAGGATGCGGTCGAAAAACTGCCTGACGATTCGATCGACGTTCTTCTCCTCGATGTGATGATGCCTCGCATGGACGGCTTTGCAGTTTGCGAAGCGCTGAAGAAGGATCCGAAAACCGCTTCATTGCCGGTGATTTTGCTGACCGCTCGCGACGATATGGATACCCGTGCCAACGGGATGAAGCTCGGGGTGAGCGATTTTCTGGCGAAGCCGGTCAACAAGCAGGAGCTTTTCCAGCGCGTGCGCACCCAGATCGAGGCCATCGATCGCGCCCGGCACCTGGCCGCGACCGAGCAACGAATCGACTCGATCGACTGATTCCTCGATCCGATGAAGGCCATGCTCGCCCCAGCCCCTCGAGAGGCCCCGAAACGGACCTCGCCTGCCTCCCGGCAGCCAGGCGTGCTCTCGCTCGAACGAGTCCGCCGCCAGCTTACGGTATTGGCCGCACTTGTCGCCCTTCTCGGCGCGGTCGATGCGCGCGCCAACCGAAATCAACTGGAGGTCTCGACCGCGCCGGTCTCGCTGCGCGGGGAAGTTGTGGAAACCGGATGCTTCGTGATCGGCGACCGCCACGGTGAGAAGCATCGCCAATGCGCGATCGCCTGCGCTCGGGCCGGACAGGACCTCGGCATCCTCGATGCGCAGACCGGGATTCTCTACGTCGAGATTCGCAACCAGGAAGAAGGCCCGGTACCCAGCCTGCTGATCGACCATGTGGCGCGACAAGTGGAAGTCCGTGGACAGATCCTCGCGGCCGGCGGGGTTCAGGGCGTCGCGATCAATCGCGTCCGCGCGCTCGATTAGCTGCCCATAGAATCTGTCTGGAAATCCCCCTCCAGATGCGGACTTCACGGACGGTGAGTCCCGCCCGGCCGAAGAAGCCGCGCAAAGCTCGCACCATATGGGTCGGATTCTCGCGGTCCAGAAATCCGATATCGGTCAATGCCTCCGAGAAATGGGCAAACAGGTCCTCGCGCTCCTGACCGGAGGCTGGCTGGCCATCCGCATTACGGATCTCGGCGCGACGGGTATCGGGGCGTTGGCGCTCCGGGGGGGCGCCACGCAAGAGCTCATAGCAGCAAAGCAGAACCGCCTGCGCGAGGTTCAGCGACGCATACCCTGGAGATGTGGGCAGGGTCACGAACTTCTGGCATTGATCGAGCTCTGCGTTCGACAGCCCATGATCTTCGGGACCGAAAACAAGAGCCACCGGCCCCTGGGTGGCGGCCGCAAATGTCTGGGCCACAAAATCCTCCGGACCCAGCGGCTCTTCGTGGCGCGCGGTCTCCCGTCCCACGGTCCCGATGGTCAGAACGCAATCTCCGACGGCCTCGGCAAGGCTGTCCACTGTCCGGCGAGCCGCCAGGACGTCGGCCGCATGGGCGGCCATCCGCTCCCCGACTTTGCCCACAGGCGTGCGGGGGGCCACGACCCAAAGGTCCGATAAACCCATATTCTTCATGGCTCGAGCCACCTGACCTACGTTTCCACCGCGGCGAGGGCGCACCAGAATAACCCGGATTTGCTCGAACATGGATCATGGATAGCAGGAAGATCGGACGGACCGGAGCCCGGGCCTCGACAGAGCCGGATGCCTCCGATAAATCTCGCCTGATGTCGGTCCCCTTTCCCATGGTTCTCGCCCTGACGCTTCTGGTGTCCGGCTGCCTTACCCACGATCCACTCTCGATCCCCCCGGGCCCCGAGACGCCCCCTCCCGGGGCCAATCTCTACGTCTATGTGGCCGAGGGCCGAGACGAAGCTCTGGAGAATTTCGGAGGCGCCGTCAGCGTTTATCCGCTCGGGGCCAACGGCGAATTCGTGGAGGGGCCTGCAACAGCGAGCCTTCCCGCAACCAATCCCCGCCGGCTGACGGTTCATCCGGAACTCGACGTCCTCTATGTGTTGACCCGAAACCAGGTCCGGGCCTTCGATATCACCGGCGGCGGTTTGCGTTCCTTGTGCCAGACTCCCGACACCGAGCTGCGCCCGCCATGTGCCACCGCGCCGCGGCCGGGATCCAACCCGATCGATCTGACTGTTCGCCAAGCCGACACAGGCGAGTGGCTGCTCTACGTCGTCGAGGGCGGCATCCCCGGCGACAACGCCCTCAGCACACGCGTCTCGGCCTTCCCGCTCGACGAACGCGGTGGCCTGCCGGAGTTTGCCGGCACCGTCGCCCGTAATCCGGACTCCTTGGCTTTCCGCGGAATGGCCTTCTCGGAGATCTATTTATTTGCGACCGATGGCTCCCTGCAACGAATTGATCGGTTTGACGTCAAAGCCGATGGCGCCTTGCCGCTGCTGATCCCGACGCCGACCCCCTTCGGGCAGCCCACACCGACGCCGACGGTCGCACCTACGCCCACCCCACCCGACCAGACTCCGGCACCGACCCCGATACCAACGCCGACTCCGCCGCAATGGTACGTTCCCGGCCCGCAGCGCCTGCGGTTGGGCGTGGCGGTTCAGGAAAGCCTTCCCCGACAGCTGTTGTACATGATCAGCCAGAATGCCCGGCGAGTGTATTCCTATCCGCTGACCGATGAACTCGATATCGAGGACGATTCGGCTCAAACGCCGCGGGTCGATGGTCTCTACGAAGACATCCTTCTCGACCCCCAGAATCGATACATCCATGCCACGGCTTTTCAGATGGGTCGGATCGACAGCTTCGCATTGACCGCAGACGGCATGATCGACAAATCGACTTCCTCATCGACGCTGGACAACCCCGCAAGTTACCCCGGCGGCATGGCGTGGCTGACTTTCACCGATGCGGCCGGCGAGGTTCAGAATCGAGTTTTCGTCGCGCAGGGAGGCCTGAACCGAGTCGATGCCTTCCCGGTAGACGCTGACGGCAGCCTCATCGCCGAGCCGGCCACGAGCAGCCAGGCGAAGGACTATAGTTTCCCCACGGATATAGCGATTTTCGTCGACGACTGATGCGGAGTTGACCCGGACGAGTCTCCGCGTTTAGTAAGCTCCATGGAAACCGTCGGAACCCTTATCGCAGATAGCAGCTTTCTCGTGTTCGCCCGCTTCGCGACGACCGCATTTTTTGCGATCGTCTTTCTCCAATCGGCCTTCGACAAGATTACCGATCAGGAGGGCAATCAGGCCTACTTCCGGGACGTCTTCAAACAAGCCCCGACCCTGCAGAGCCTCGCCGGGCCGCTTTTCTGGGGATTGACCCTTCTCGAACTCGGAGCCGGCGTCTTCTGCGGCCTGGGTCTGATCACTTTCAGCTTTGTCTCGGGCGGCTTCTTTGCCGGCTGGGGCCTTCGCTTTGCGACGCTCGCCCTCCTGGCGCTGATCTTCGGCCAGCGGATGGCCAAAGACTACGGTGGCGCCGCCGTGGTAGCCGCCTATATGGCGGTTGCGCTGGTCGGCAACCTCGTATTTGCGATCGGCAATTAGCTCTCGGCTATTTGTCGATCTCCTCGCGAATCGAGTAGAGCTTCTGCCGCGACTCGGTGACGTAAGCATCGAGGTTGCGGCGCTGGTTGGCCAGCAGGCTCACGTCACCGCCATCGAGAACGACCACGGGCTTCATCAAACCGCACTTCCGGAGCGAAGATTCGGTTTCCGAGAGCAGTTCCAACAGGATCGGACGTTGTTTGAATTCGCGACCGTACTCGATCTGGATCGCCGGGATCATATGAGCGATCACATGGCAGACTCCGGTGGCGTGATAAAATACATTGTCTACCGAAAACCAGCTCAGAGTGTCCGAGAGAAGCTCGGCATGGACGGCACCGAGCAGATCTGACCAGGACTGGACCAGTCGAATGAGCTCCACATTACGGGCATTGATCGGCCGAGAAGTTGGCGGATCGGTCTGCAACCCGGCGACATAGGCATTCAATTTGGCGACCGCATCCTTGTAGCGGCCCTCCGCCGACGGGAAAGCCCATTTTTCGGGGTCGTTCCGCAGCAGGTTGTCAGCCGCCACGAGATTCGGGTCATAATCGTCTGACGAGACCTTGGTCAGATGGTCCTTGAATACTCGGACCGTTTCTCGCATGGCCTGCAGGATTCCCAACTGGCGATTGGCATTATTATCGGCGAAAAGCCCTGGCCCCCAGATCGGCAAATCGTTGGGCCGCCAACCTGTGAACCCGTCCAATTCATTCGCAATCACAGCCGCAGATGCCGTGCCAAATGCCGCACCGGGTGCGCTTGGCACCCCATCGGAATTGGCCGGAACCAACTCGATCACCAGATCATCATGGGCCTCCTGCCCCCAATGCAGAGACAAAGGCACGGCAAAAAACAGAAGTCCAAGAATGACCACCAAAACTGATACACTTCGCATGATTCTCAAGACTGCCTTATTTCGCGGGAGATTGCATTTCTCAAGATTTCGCCCCCGGCAAAAAACCGTCACATGACCCCGAAAAACCATTGCTTATAGCGCCTTCATGATGTTTTTATTGAGTAGGGTTTACTGATGACAACAAGGACAACAAGGACAACAAGGACAACAACAATGCTCAAAAGACATTTCCTCAGCAGCCTGCTCCTCGCAGGACTGGTCTTCTCCGCCACCAACGCCGGCGCACAAAGTTTCCTCGATTTTGCCGCGCTCGGGTCGACCAGCTGTGTTTTGGGCAAGGACGTCGTCCTCAAAGACAGCAACGACCCCGCCGGAACCAATCTGGCCACGCTCCTTGTCGGGGGGAACGGCACCGTGCACGTGAAATTTGGTGGCACCGTCGGCGGCGTTCGTGCCGGTGGTGATCTTGTCCTCGGTAAATCCAGTGGCTCCGGTGCAACCGGACTTGCCGTCCGCGGCGATGTGATCGGCAACGGAGAGATCTACATTCACCCGCAGTCCTCGATCGAAGGGGATGTAGACGCCGGGGACGAGGTGGTCGTCGGACAGAACTCCAACGTGACCGGAACGGTAACCTCGGCCGCCGATATCAGCGTCGACCCCACGTCAACCGTCGGCGCTGCCGTGCCCTTCGGTTCCCCCACGAGCGTCCCGAACATCACGCTGCCCCCGGCAACGACCTTCAGCCCGGGGACGACTCCGGTCGGCGACGGCTCGGGAAATGCAAACATCAACCTGGCGCCAGGGAACTACGGCGAACTCGACATGGGAGTAGCGAGCACACTCACCCTCTCGTCAGGCACCTACACCTTCCAGAGCATCGATATGGGTCAGAATTCGACTCTCGAGTTGAACTTCACGACCTCGGGCGCACCCGTTGTGATCGACGAGATTTCGATTCTCGTGACCGGTGACGTGGACTTCGGCAACAGCCTCGACGTCGACGTCAACGGCGAGGCCGGCACTGGCACCACGGCCGATGTCGAACGCAAGGACTACTCCGGCGGTCTCGTTCTGGAAACCCACGGCAGCTTTCACCTCAACCAGAATAGCCAATGGGTCGGCTTGGTGATCGCCCCGTTCGGAAATATCGATTTCGGCATCCAATCCGAGATCTGGGGCGCTGGCTGGAGTCTGGACACCCACGTCAAACAGGGCTGCGTGATCGATTTCCAGCTGGCCGATCGTTTCGACGGCCCCGGTGTGCGGGTTCCAAAGATCGATTTTGCTCTCTATTCCGAAAAGAAAACCACCGTCGGCGGCGATGTCACCGTCTCCTTTACTGCCTCGGTCGGCAGCAATGGCGATGTGAAAGTCAAAAGTGGCGGCCAGACCGGATCGGTCCGCACCGGCGGCAAACTCTTCACGGGGATTGCCGCCACCATCAACGGCAACCAGGTCGGCAACCGTCGCGCCTATATTCGTGACGGCTCGACTGTCCACGGCAGCGTCGACGGCGGCACCGACAAGGGCCGCGTGATCCTCGGCCGCGACACGGAAATCTTCGGCAAAGTACGCTCGACAAACGACATCCTGCGCGGCGAGAACTCGGTTGTCACGTGCTCCGAAATCCTCTGCGTACAACCCGAAAGCGACGAGACGGCCTCCCATACCCTGATCGACCTGATGGAAGTCCTGGTCGATGGCACGGTTGCTTCGATCGCCGGCACCGACGTTGCGACAGACTACAATATCAAGCGTGACGAAGCTCTGACTCTCGCACCGGGGACTTATGGCCGGGTCAAGCTGGGTGCGCGCAGTATATTGAACCTGACGCATGGCGAGTATTATTTCGAAAGCTTGATCACCGGATCGGACGGGACCATCAATATGGATCTTACCAGCGGCGACGAGCTGGCGATCTTCGCTTTGCGCGACATCAAGATCGGTAAAAATCAGGTCATCAACCTGACGGGCGGGGACGCCAGCGATGTCTATGTCGAAGTTCATAACAACTTCAAGATCGGCACCGGCAGCGATTGGTTCGGCACCATCTATGCCCCCTACAAAAACGTGATCATCGGCCAGGACATCCCCTTCGAGGGAGCCGCCTATGCCGGCAAGAATGTGATCGTCAAAGACGGGGGTTCGGTCGAGTTCGAACTGGCCGATCGACTCTACACAATCGTCGGCACTCCCTGAGTTCGACTCCCGACCTATGCGGCTGCCGGACGGTCGAGGAGAGCGCGTAGCGCATCCTCGGCGGTTTCGTAGCGGAATTTGTAGCCTGTCTTCTGGGCCACCGCCGGCAGGACCTTTTGTCCCGTCAGCAGGATCGCGTCAGCGACCTCACCGAGAGCCAGTCGGATGACAAAATCCGGAGGTGACAAGAATGCGGGGCGATTCAGGATTCCACCCAGCGTTTTGGCAAACTCTCCATTGCGGACCGGGTTCGGTGCCGTGCCGTTCATCGCACCTTCCACGGATTCGTTGTCCAGCGCGTGGATCAGAAGGCCGGTCAGGTCGTCTTCGTGTACCCAGGAGAAGTACTGCTCACCGGTGCCGAAAGGTCCACCCAGGCCGAGGCGGAAGGGAGGAAGCATTTTGCCCAGGCTTCCGCCGTTCATCGAGAGCACAACGCCGATCCGAACCGTCACCACCCGCAAACCGACATCCTTTGCCGCCAATGCCGCCTGCTCCCAGGCAACACACATCTCGGCGAGGAAATCGTCACCCGGCGCGCTGCTCTCGTTCAAATCTTCGTCGCCATGGGGCCCATAGAATCCAATCGCCGAGGCATTCACCAGAACACGAGGGCGCCGCACGGTCGCCCCACAAGCCCGGACCAGACTGTCCGTGAGCGAGACCCGGCTATCGCGAAGAGACTTTTTGCGATCCTCGCTCCAGCGACCTTCGACGAGCCCTTCCCCGGCCAGATTGAAGATCGCATTGCATCCGTCCACCAACGAGGTCCATTCGTCATCCGTCTTCGGCAGCGGACGGAGGTCCGTTCCCGGAGGGAGATGAGGCACCGAGCGTGGAACATTTCGAGAAACTGCCCGTAAATCATGCCCCGCCAGAGCAAGTGCTGCACAGAGACGCTTGCCGACCAGACCCGTTCCGCCCACTACCAGAATTCGCATCCCCATATTGTGCAGGAAGAGATGCGTGGTGCAACAATGGCCGTGGCCGGCAAACCGGACCGGGCCCCTTGTCAGGCACCGAACCGGTCTTCTAAGGTGCAGCTATGGCCGACGAGAAAACCGACGCTCTGGTGGTGGGATCCGGCTTTGCCGGGCTTTATATGCTCCACCGCCTGCGTGGCATGGGCCTGCAGGCCCGAGTCATCGAGGCCGGGGGCGACGTTGGCGGCACCTGGTACTGGAATCGCTACCCCGGGGCGCGTTGCGATGTCGAGAGCATGGAATATTCCTACCAGTTCTCGGAAGAACTCCAGCAGGAATGGGTCTGGACCGAGCGCTACGCCACCCAGCCCGAGATCCTGCGCTACATCAATCATGTCGCGGATCGCTTCGATTTACGGCGCGATATTACCTTCGACACCCGTGTCGAATCGGCCCTGTTCGACGAGAAAGCGAATCGCTGGCAGGTGGAGACCTCGGCCGGTCCGGTATCTGCCCAGTTTCTGATTCTCGCCACCGGGTGCCTCTCGGCCTCGAATGACCCCGATTTCCCCGGTCTGGCCGATTTTTCGGGCCAGGTTCTCCATACCGGACGCTGGCCCCACGAACCGGTCGATTTCTCCGGCAAGCGAGTCGGCATTATCGGATCGGGTTCGTCCTCGATCCAATCCTCCCCATTGATCGCAGCCGAGGCCGAGCACCTTTCGGTTTTCCAGCGCACGGCGAATTATTCCGTTCCTGCCCACAACCAACCGTTGGACCCGGTCGTGGTTGACGAGATCAAGCGTGACTACCCGCGTTTCCGCGCCGCCAACAAATTGATGGGCTCAGGCTTCGGATCGCGAGTCCCGCCGAACGTCGAGACCGGAGCGCTCCAGGTGGACGATGCCGAGCGCCAGGAGGTCCTCGACCAACGCTGGGCGCGGGGAGGCCTCGGCCTGCTCGGTGCCTTCAACGATCTATTGCTTTTCCCCGAAGCCAACGAGGTGGCCGCGTCCTACGTGCGCGACAAGATCCGCGCGACCGTCGAGGACCCCGCAACGGCCGCCCTGCTCGAACCTGACTACGCCATCGGCTGCAAAAGGCTGTGCGTCGATACCGGCTACTACGAGATGTTCAACCGCGACAATGTCTCGCTGGTCGACGTGAGCAAGACTCCGATCGATGCGATCACTCCCGACGGGGTCTGCGTCGGCGATACCGTTCACGCGATTGATGTCCTCATTCTGGCTACCGGCTTTGATGCGATGACCGGTGCCATTCTACGCATGGATATTCGCGGGCGCGAAGGTCGGGAGTTGCGCGAGAAATGGCGCGCCGGGCCACGCGCCTATCTGGGGCTGCAGACCGAAGGCTTCCCGAACCTGTTTACCATCACCGGCCCGGGCAGCCCATCCGTGCTGACCAATATGCTGCCGTCGATCGAGCAACATGTGGACTTTATTGCCGCCGGCATCGAGCATCTGCGAGCGCACGGGGCCTCTCGAATCGAGCCCGAGCTGGACGCCGAGGACGCCTGGGTCAACCACGTCAACGAGGTTGCCGGCCTGACCATTCTCGGCGGCTGCAACTCGTGGTATCTCGGGGCCAATATTCCCGGCAAGCCGCGCGTCTTTATGCCCTACCTCGGCTTCCCCGGCTATGTCGAGAAGTGCGAGTCGGTCGTCGCCAACAACTACGAGGGCTTCCGGGTCGAGTAAATGCGAGAGGAATTCCGATGAAACGTTTTGCGGTAATCATGGCCGGTGGATCCGGTGAGCGCTTCTGGCCAGCGAGCCGACGCGCCCGCCCCAAACAATTGCTGCGCCTGACCGACCCGGATCTCACCATGCTCGAGGAAGCCATCGAGCGGATCGCGCCACTGATCCCGCGCGAGAACGTCGTGGTCGCCACCAGCGAGATTCTCGCCGGCCCGATTCGGGAAGCCATCCCCGGCCTGCCCGCGCAGAATGTTCTGGCGGAACCGGCAAAAAGAAATACCGCCGCATGCCTCGCACTCGCCGCCGCATTTCTCGAAAAGGAGCATGGCGACATCCACGATCTGTCGATGGCCGTGCTGACCGCCGACCATTTGATCGGCGACGAGGATGCCTTCCGCGCGACGGTCGATGCCGCCATGACCGCCGCCGAGACCGACGGCTCGTTGGTCACAATCGGCGTAGCCCCGACCCGCCCCGAGACCGGATATGGTTATATCGAAGTTGAAAGTGACCTGGCCGAGGCAGCACCCAGCCTGCCGGTGGCGCGGTTTCGGGAAAAGCCCGACCTCGAAACAGCACAAGGCTATGCCGCCTCCGGCAGGCATCTCTGGAATAGCGGCATGTTCTTCTGGACCGTCGCCAGCCTGCAGGACGGCTTTGCCCAGCACCTGCCCGACCTCGCTGCCCAACGTGGCCCGATGGTGGATGCGCTCGCAGGGCGTGGCGACCTAGCGACTGTCTTTGGCGCGCTTGAGGATATCTCGATCGATTACGGCTTGATGGAGCGTGCCGCGAACGTGGCCGTGGTGCCGGCGAATTTCGATTGGGATGACGTCGGCGCATGGGACGCTCTCGCACGGACCCGCGAGAGCGACGCCGATGGCAACGTTTTGACCGGCGAGCCGATCGTGGTCGATAGCAACGATTGTATCGTCTACAATGCGGCCGGCGCCGACGGTCAGGCGGTCGCCGTGATCGGCGTCGAAGGCCTGATCGTCGCCACCACACCCGATGGCGTTCTGGTCGTGCCGAAAGACCGGGCGCAGGATGTCAAAAAGGCCGTCACCGCTCTGCGGGACGCCAAGCGCGACAAATTTATCTAGACAAAAGGTGGATGCACCGGAACGACCGCGATAAGCCGGGACGAACCGAGAGAAACGAGAGCCCTTATGAAAATCAGCCTTTGCATTCCTTACGCCAAAACCGACTACGACCGACAGACGACTCTGGATTGGTGCCGCATGGCGGATGAAGGTCCGTTTGCCAGCCTCGGCTGCGGTGAACGCATCGTCTCGCATACCCAGGACATGAGTATCGTTCTGGCGGCAGCGTGTGCACTGACCGAGCGTGTCCGGATTGTACCGTCGCTCTACATCCTGCCGATGCATTCAGCCGTGCGCGTGGCCAAGGAACTGGCCACCATGGATGTTCTGTCGGACGGACGCGTGACCGCAACCGTCGGCGTGGGTGGTCGTGAGCATGACTACAAGGCGGTTGGCGCTTCGTTCAAAAAGCGCCTGCAGCGACTCGATGCTGGGGTTGCCGAAATGAAACGCACCTGGGATGGCGTGCCGCCGTTTGAGGGCACCGACCCTGTAGGTCCACCGCCGGTGCAAAAAGGCGGCATCCCCATCTGGTCGGGCGCGATGAATCCCAAAAGCATCGCGCGCTCATCCAAATGGGCCGACGGCCTCTATGGCTTCACCATGAATGGCGACGCAGGCCCGGCCAAGCAGCAATTTGATCTGGCTACCGCTGCGTGGGAAGCCGAGGGCCGCGCGCGGCCTTATCTGGCCACCGGGTTCTGGTGTTGCCTAGCCGATGATGCCGAGAATCGGCTCAAACAATATGTCGTCGATTATCTGAAGATCATCGACGAGAATATCGCCAACCTGATTGCCGACACGATGGTGACGTCAAACGAAGACGCGGTGCGGAAATGCCTGGATGATATCGAGGCGCTGGGGGCGGATGAGTGCTTCCTGAATACCGCTACGCGTGACCTGGTCGAGATCGAGAAGATCGCCAATATCGTGGAGACGCGCTAGGCGCGCTTGCCCTGCCCGATTATTGAATCGAGAACTGCGAGTCGTCGTCGAGGATCGTCTTGCCGATCGGCGCGAGCGCCAGCTTGGCGATCTTCAGGTGCTGGATCGCAAACGGAATCCCGATGATCGTGAGCGCCAGCAGCGCGGCCGTAAAGACGTGACCGATCGCAAGCCAGATGCCCGCGAGCAGAAACCAGATCACATTGCCGACAAACCCGAGGGTACCGGTGCCGAGATCCTCTTCCCCGGTGACCGTTTCGCGATCCACCGCATAACGCCCGAACGGCCAGATCGTGAACCAGGCGATCGTGGCGGCTGAACGAGCCCACGGCAGGCCCACGATGCTCAAGGCAAAGATCAGGGCCGCCACAGCCCAGCACAAAGCCATCTCGGCCCCGCCAAAGATGATCCAGAGAATATTCCCGAACAAACGCATCATGGTAGGCCGAGGATATCGGAATTCCGGGCCCGAGTCTCCCGGATACGGCCTGGCGGCATCCATTCCCACCGGACAGGGAGTTGTCAGCCCGCACGGGCTTCGTTACTCAGGAAACACCCAAGCCGCCCTAGCTCAGTTGGTAGAGCAACTGATTCGTAATCAGTAGGTCGCCGGTTCGACTCCGGCGGGTGGCTCTTGAGAAGCCCTGCGACTGCGGGGCTTTTTTTGTTGGGGCTTATGAACCCCGCAGTCGCAAATGCCGCTTAGGTACCAGCGCGCACGCACTAGCTTTCGCTTTTCATGCGCGCCCTGGTCTCGATCCACTCTTCGACCTTGGCTTCGAGCCACCCAACCGCTCTGCCACTCAGTTAAAGACGCCTTAGTTCCACCACACCGCGTGACCTACGGCACGCAACTCCTCAGCAAGCTCTTTTTCCATCTCTTCCGCGCGTTCACGAGAAGGTAGCGGGTTATGT